>NZ_JAWOVM010000001.1:252812-280658 GCF_033339895.1 Vibrio sp. 1751 | reverse complement strand
GGCTACGACGATTGATGGGCGTAACCGCTCAGATCGTAGCTTCTTGATTTAGTTCCATCGAATTACGCAACAAAGCCGTCGTAATGCTGAATCCGTGTATCGCGGTGTTTTTTACAATCTTTGAGAGCGAGACTGGCATTCAAAATCAGCTCATCGCTGTTCAACATATGTACTGGGGCACGTGCAATACCAATACTAACGGTGAAAGAAATCCGGTTAGATTTGTCGCTGTAGCCGCTTTCAATTTTGTCGAGTACTTCCTGACACACGGCGACAGGATCTTCGTCGTACGTGATGAAGGCGAATTCATCTCCTGCAACACGGAACGCATTGTTTGGCGACGACAAGCTCTGTTGAATGGCGTTAGCTGTGAACTTAATGATTTGGTCGCCGATATAGTTTCCGTTGATATCATTGATCGATTTGAAATTATCGATATCAAGATACGCCAAACTGAATGGGCGAGTCGCCTGCTGCGTTAATGTCTCCAAGGTATCAGCTAAACAGCTACGGTTGAGCAGTCCAGTTAGGTTATCATGCGATACCTCATAGCTAAGCTGATTAAGAAGCTTATCTGAACGTTCACTGACCCACTTTTCACGTAAGCTATGAATAATGACATTGGCATAAAATCGGTGGAAGTCGAGGATATCTTGCGCTTCTTTCGCGTGGATGCTTCGGGTAAAGGTAGACAGTAAAATTCCCAGAACTTCGCCATTTTGTGTCTTCAATGGCAGGCCAATGTAAGCTTGAATGCCATCTTCTTGAAACATCTGATCTTCAGGAAAACGCTTGTATACCTGGTCTTGATAGAAAATATGTTCGCCAATGTCTTTCGCCACTTTTTCACAGGGGGTGCCTGAAAGGTGGTAGCTTAGGTTGTCTGTAATTTTTCCATTGCTGGCGAAGGAAATGGTATGAGCCGAATGCTGAAGATGCGCAACTTCTACAACGCAAGTGCAATGGCTCTGCAAGTGTTGATGAATATCTAGCGTGACTCGGTTTAGCTGAGCCGTGCCGTTTAGCTTCAATATCTCATCAATTTTGTGGAAACTGATTTGTACCTGACCCATTGAGCATTTCACCTAGCGTTGTTATTTACATATCGTGTAAGACACGACGAATTATTATTTGATATGCATCAAATAAACTATCGGTTACTAAGGCAGATTTTTCAAATTTTGTGAACGAACAAATCATTATTTTCATGTTTTTATGCTTGAACCTTTTAAAGCTATAGCGATAAAAACGCTAAGCTAGGCGCGCTTCTCCTCTTCTAATCGTGATTTGAGATAATCGAGGAATAGCTTAGTTCGGGTATGCTGATAATCCAGCTTTGGATAGTAGGCATATACAGTGGCTTTATCCGCTGTGATATCGGGCAGGATAGGGACTAACGCGCCGGATTTGAGGTCATCTTTGATCATGACGTTGTTCGTCATCAAAATACCCATGCCTCTTTTGGCACCATGAAACAGCGCTTCTGGGTTGGTCGTGGCAAAGTTACCGGACAAGCTGATACGTTTGCCTCGATTTGTTTTGATTTCTCGTGAGGGTTTTTCTCCCCAAATCAGGACATTATGCTCTGTCAGATCCTCAACGCATTGTGGGGTGCCGTATTTTTTTAGGTAACTAGGCGCAGCGTAAAACTGGGCTTTATGTTCGAAAAGCGCAGTGGCTTTGAAACTCAGAGAGTTCAGTTGCTCTAATTCCCGGCTAATAAACAGGTCTAAGCTTAGCTCTGGCAATTGACCTGGTAGCGTTGTTGTTAATTGAAGTGTGATGTCTGGATATTTATCAAGAAAATCATCAAGATAATGAACTAGAAATTTAGAACCAACGGCCAACGTTGCCCCAATCTTTAATAGCCCCGCTGGTGATTGGTTGACTGAGCGAGTTTCATCTAATACCGATTGCCATGAATCAAGCTGACTTTTTGCTCGTTGATAAAACAGAGCACCAGCTTCAGTTTGGCTAATTGAGCGGGTCGTACGTTTGAGTAGTTGAACGCCAATTTTATCTTCTAGCCATTGAACTCGCTTACTGATAGCTGAGCTGGTGGTATTGAGTTTCCGCGCTGCGGCATTAAAGCTACCTTCTTCGACCACACGAATATAACTCTTCACGCTTTGAATCCAGTCCATTGTATCTCCTTGGGAATTAATTCCTTTCCAACTTAGCTGATTATCATCTTTGAGTATCAAATATACACTGTTTGCCATCAATCTGTCACAAAGTAGGAGGAACGTTTGCGTAAAACACCATTGTTATTAGCGATGATGATCATTGCCACAGGCCAAGTTGGCGTTAGTATTTATCTTCCTTCTTTGCCATTGATTGGTCATGACTTGAATTTGCCGCAACATTCGATTCAGAATCTCGTCACGCTATTTCTCGTTGGCTTCGGTATCTCTCAGCTTTTTTACGGCCCATTGTCTGATGCGATTGGTCGTCGGCCGGTGTTTATTCTGGGGCAAAGTGTATATTTAGTTGGTACGGTTATTTGCATCGCGTTTTCGGACAACATTGTTGCCCTTGAAGCGGGACGGTTACTGCAAGGCCTAGGAGCGGGCAGCGCTTCGGTACTTGGTCGGTCAGTACTGCGTGATAGTTATGACGGTATGCAACTAACCAAAGCGCTATCTTATATTTCAGTCACTGCTTCAGTGATGCCAATTATTGCTCCGCTGTTTGGTGGCTGGATCGCTTTTCACCTGAGTTGGCATGCTGTCTTCGTGTTTGTGCTGATTTACTTAATGGCAATTTTTACACTTGGTTTATTGGTGCTGCCAGAAACGCTGCCTTATCCGAAGAGAAAATTTAAAGTAGGCGAAGTAAGCGCGAACTATTTGCGTCTGTTAACGAATACACAAGTGATTGGTAGTGCGAGCTACAACTGGCTTAGTTATTTATCGGCTCTGGTTACGCTCTCCTTGTATCCATTTTTAATGCAACAAGAGTTAGGATTAACGGCGGCAGATTACGGCTCTTTGATGATCATACCGTCAGTTGGTTTGCTGACGGGTAGCTTAGTGCTGAATTTGATCAATGCTCGTTACAAAGCTCAGCAAATCTTGCTGATGAGTTTCGCGATTGTTGCTGTTGCTGGCTTCATGTTGTTGGTTACCCCCTTCAGTGTATTTTCATTGCTGACGGCATTCACGTGTTTAAGTTTTGCCCAAGGCATGTCATTCCCAGTATCGATCAGTTTGCTACTTTCGCCACATAAGCAACAGGCAGGCGCGGTTTCTGCGTTATCTGGCTCTATTCAAATGTGTTTAGCAGGTTTGTTTGGTGGGTACTTAGTAGACTCATGGGTTACGAATCAGCAGCAGCTTGGGGTGTTTTATTTGTTTATTGCGTTACTTTCTTGCTTTGTTCTTGTACTAAGCCAATTTCGTAAAGTGCCAGAAGGGACGGTTCAAGCAGAAACTTCCATCTGAATATACTTGCAACCAGAAGGTCGGCTTTCTAAAATGCGCAGCTAAATTAAGCTAGGCCTGTTGTGTATACTGAATGACTTGGTTTGAAAGGAAGAGGGCGAACCTTGATACTTCTCTCAAGCTTGGAATACATTTCTGCCCAATGGCTATCCGATCTCTAATCGTTAGGTGAAAGAATGCAACAAAACGAATTTGAAACACTGGTAAAAGAAATTACTCAGCAAGAAAGCATGCCAAAGGCACTTGAAATCTTGAAGGCGTGTGAGGAAGAAGAAGTTGCACAAGCGGCGCAATCCCTAACGGGTCAGTTTGGCCTTGCAGAAGTTGATGGTGAGAAACGTATTTACCATATTACCACTCAAGAAGATGAGTCCGGAGAAGAGCAAGAATACGTAGAGCACGTCATGAATGAAGGCGATCACTTGATCAAGTTTGCTGCGTGGTTCTTTGAAACATTCTTTGAAATCAAACAGAAAGATACGTACGTCGCAGCGGGAAAAACATACCAACAACCTAAGCGATAGACGCTCATTTCAAGAAATCCACGAAAATCAAACTGAAAGTTAATTACAAAATAAATGTGACTGGAGTCTTGTTTTTATCTAATTGTGGTGTAAAATTACAACATAGTTAAGTCAATACATTCAGGAGAAGGTCATGGGTAACGAACTTGGTGGTGCTTATATTGGCCAGATGATTGCAAAAGACGCGATGCACAAAGCGCTTTACGGTAAAGCGAAGAAGAAAAAAGCTTCTGTTTTTGCTCGTGTTATTAAAAAACTGGCGAAATAATTTAAAAAGCCCTGATTGAAAAATCAGGGCTTTTTGCTTTTCTCTGTTTTGTTGTTAGTAAGTAGCCAACATATTGCACAACATTGGCAAAACGCTACTCAAAGACTGATGACATTTAAATCTAGAATTACGCGGATTGGCTTGGTATCTCCACAACATTGTTAGGCACTTTATCTAGCCCCTTTGCTGATAACCACTTTTCTAAATCGTCAGCGCCTCCAATATATTTTCCATCTAACCAGATTTGCGGCACTGTTACCGGTGTTTTTTCGCCAATGATGGCTTTTACTTCAGGAATCATACGGTATAAGGCGGCGCTGTCTTTAACTACATCATGGTACTCATACTGAACGCCAGCCTCGTCAAGTAATTGTTTGGCTTTGACACAGTAAGGGCAAGTTGCTTTACCATAAACAATGTTGCCTTTTAGCTCATCGCGTTTTACCCACTCAGCAATAACAGACTGTACAAGTACACCCCGATTCAATGCTTCTCCTTGGCTGATAACTTTCCCTTCGACAAGAAGAATGGGTGCATGCCAAGCACCAGCTTTTAATGGTTCCCACCAGTGCGATAACCAATCTTTTACTTCAAGTTCAACGGGCACATCGGCTAATTCGTTTTCAAAAGTATCCTTTAAAATATCTTTGGTTAATGTACATTCACCACAAGGAATATTGACTTTGAATGGGCCCCAACTACCAGCCCAGCGATACAGTGTAATTTTGATTGGTTGACTCATATGGGTTCCTCATTTCCTTTCCTGAAAATATAGAACTTTTAAATTAGATTTTTCTTTCAACTAACTTTGTCTTTTTCGCTTCCCAATGCGTAATAAACGCAATAGATGCAATAATAATCGCAGCACCTAACCATAAACGACCAGGTGGCACCCAACCAAACACCAACCAACCAGCAACAACATTCAAAGGCAGTTTGGCGTGATCAAATGGTTGCACAAATGAGGCGTCTGCTACTGCATATGCTTTAACGATAGCCCATTGAGCGAGTGCTGTAAGTGCACCTGCGGCTAAAAGCACACCCCATATCGTCCACGTATCTGGCATAGTAAACGTCGGTATCGCTAACAAGATATTAAATGGTGTTATCAGCAGCAATAAATAGACAACCATGGTTGATGGCGGATCGTTTACCGACATTTTTTTAACCATTAATGAATACGCTGCCCAGAAAAATGCGGCGCCAACAGGGAGCAGGGTCGCCCATGTAAATGAGTCTGCCCAAGGCTCAAGAATGATCATGGCACCAACAAACCCCGTCAATGTAGCGAGCCAGCGTGCAGTACCTACTTTCTCTTTGAGTAACAAGCCAGAACCAACTGTGGCAAATAACGGAGAGGTCATGAGAAGTGCAATGCCTTGCCAAATTGGAACTGGGTAAGCGAGAGCCCATAACCAAAGTTGAATCCCGATAACAGAGAGAAAAATGCGGAATGCATGCCAGCCAAAGTGTTGGGTTCTTAAAGAACGTCTAATCCCAAGTGTACGTAGGTAGGGCAGAATAACAAATAAGGCGATTGCATATTGGAATAACGCAAATGTGGTGGAGGAGACACCAAAGTTGATGCTAGCAATTTGGGCGAAGCTGTTCACTATGGCGAATGCCAAGCCAGCTGTTAGCATCCAGGACGCACCTTGAACAGGATGATGATTCAATTGAAAAATTCCAGTTTGATAGAGGTGGCGGGATCATACGTCCTATTGTTTTTCGCGCCAATAAAAAAATGCCTCCCAGAGGGAGGCGACATTACCAATTCAAAGGACGTGCCTGTTATAACAGGTACAAAGAACGAGAAGCACAAACGCTGCCATGCATTTGCATAAATAATATTGCAGAACACGTGCCAACTTTTATATATTTGATTTTAAATGGTTTTTTGGTTTTTCTATGTTGTCGATTAGATGAAATGCACTAACTTAGTGATCAATCGCATTAAAAGAGGGCAGAAGTAGGCGTCGTTACGGTCGTTTTTCATTGCTGAGCGATGCTTGGATAGTGTGAAAACTTATCGAGTTGTGTTGGGGTACATAAAAAATGGCCAGCAAAGGTGCTGGCCAAGTGGACTCGCTCTTAGGACAAGAGTGAATTAGAAATCGTAACGTACGCCTAGGCGTAGTGTGTCTTCACCTTGAACCACTTTCACTTTACCATCTACTACATCCTTCTTTTCATCGAGTTGGTTGATGTAGTAAGACAGGTAAGTACGGAAGTTACTGTTTAGTTTGTAGTAACCAACGAGCTCGATCCCTTCAACGGTGTCGTATTTTGGACCGTTGTCTTGATCATTCTCTTGAGCTGTGTATAGCGCAGCAAGGGTCACTTTGCTCGCTACTTTGTAGCTTGCTACTAACTCGTAAGCCGTAAAGTCTTCAGCGTCCGTCAATGAACCTTGAGAGTAAGTACCTGCTAGGTATAGGTTATCCATCGAGTAGGCGATACCACCTAGAATTTGGTCTTCAGAGTTGTCTTTATTTACGTCGCCACCAGAATATGCAAGACCGAGGTCTAGGCCCATTGGTAGTGAGTACATTCCAGAGATGCCGTATTTATCTTCGTTATCGCTAGAGTTTGCTTGGTAGGTTGCTTGAAGTTGTAGTGCATCAAACGCACCACGGTATGCGAAAACGCTGTCTTGCTTATCAGAAGACGAATCAATAACTTGCTGAACACCAGAGAATTCAGTGATATCCGTCATGTCAGAGATGATGACTGCAGCCATGTCTTGACGACCTACAGAGAAAGCACCGATATCAGAGTCGACGCCTGCATACATGTAGCGGTTTTTGAATTCACTTTTGCCCGTTTTTTGTTCGGCTTCGTAAACACCGAAAGCAGAAAGGCCGTTGCCGATGTCTGTTTTACCTTTTAGGTTAAGACGAGCACGGCTTTTATCTTCCATGGAACCTTCAACTTCAGCACCGTCTGAACCGATGAAGTCACCACGAAACTCAACGCGGCCGCCAACTTTTAATTCAGTACCGTCGTTTTTGTATACAGTTGCTGCGAATGATGGTGCTGATACCAATGCTGTAAGAATTGCAGTAGTTAGTGCTGCCTTTTTCATTTTCTTATTACCCTAGTTGTAATCGATGGGCTTTCTTGCCCGATGTGTTGATGACGCTAAGGTAAAGGCTGAAAATGAAAGATAGATTTCTGTTAAGTTATGATTTGATTGCACTTTTATTGCTGGCGAGAATAAGTGCCCCTTCTCATACCACTTATAAAAAGAAAGGTTTATCTTTTTTGAGGTTTTTTCCTCTCCGTTAAAGACTGTGTTTTTTTCAAAAAGTTCCTGAATTGTTTCTTGACCCTAAATGTAAGTAAACATTTCAATTTGGCAGGGAAGTTTGGCCTAAAAATAGCGAATCATCAGCTATTTGTGAGCTAACTCTCTCTAAAGCATTTCTTATTGTAAGGTTTTTATTTCTCGATTTTTTGAAGGCTAAGTAAACGATTGCTTTTTAGGTTTTGTCTGAGATCTTTTCACTCGGTTGTCAGGAACTAATCAAATAAAGTGTCGGCAGTTGTTACACAAAGGTAAAACTAATCTGGTGGAAACGATGCCTCGGATAGCCTTTGTATTCCTCTCTTTGTTCATCATTTCGTTTTTACGAAAGTGAACCAAAGCCGGGTCTAAAACTGACTAACCAACTAATAAGTAATGGATTTAGAAATGAATAAAAAATTATTAGCAACGGCAATCGCGGCAGCAACCTTCGGTACTCAAGCAGTTGCAGTGGAACTATATAATAACGATGGCACAACATTTTCGATGGGCGGCCACGTTTCTGTTAATTTAAATGGATCAGAGCAAGGTGACACGGATGTGGGTACTAACTCTCCTCGTATCAATATCTCTGCGACACAGGATTTGGGTAATGGCTTCACCGCAGACGCACGTGGTGAATGGGCGCTAAACTACTTAGACGGTGGTGAAGAGTCGTTTAAAACTCGTCTAGGTTACTTAGGTGTAACGCATGAGGTTTATGGTCGTGCAGTAGGTGGTACGCAATGGTCACCTTACTACGATGTCGCAGGTATTGCAGATATGCCAATCGCGTTTGCAAACGACTTCATCTATGACGATCATGGAAACCTTGGTACTGGCCGTGCGGATAAAATGCTTTCTTACCGTAATGCCATCGAGCTGGGTGAAGCGGGTGTGATCAACTTTGGTCTTGGTTGGCAGGGTGCAAACGATGATTACACGCGCAACGATGCTGGAGTTATAACTGGCGGTGCTAAATACGATGACCGTGTGCAAGCTGCGCTTTCTTACTCAATCATGGGCGCTAAAATCGGTTACTCTTACAATGGCGGCGATTTCCAGCACCCTGCATATGCAGGTAAGCACACGGCGGAATCACACGTTGTATCAGCATCTTACGGTGCGTACGGCCAAGGCCTATTCCTTGCTGCGGTTTATGGTTCAAACGAAAACATGAACTTCAGTGCAAAAGGCGACCGTTTAGAAGAAAGTGATGCGTACGAAGCGATCATCGCATACGCTCTAGCAAACAGCCTAAACTTGAGTGTTAACTATGAGATGGTGGAAGGTAAAGAGTTTAAGAGCTCTAAAACAGAAACAGCTCGTGAAGAAATGGCACTACAAGCAGAATACAACTTCACGCCTAAATTTGTTGGTTACGCGGGTTACCAGTTTGACCTAAATGACGACAATGGTCGTGAAACTGATGACAAATGGGCGTTAGGTGCTCGTTACTACCTATAATAGGGTTTAGCGAGAACTATTATTCAAGCTCATTGATCTAAAGCCAGCCTCGTGCTGGCTTTTTTGTCTATTTGTTTTACAAATACTTTGCTGTTTCAATTAGATGATACAAAACTCAAAACGGGGTGAATGTCTTATTTTTTACACTAGAGGTTGCTATTTAGTGTCGTTAAGTCAATAGGTTAGATTATGATGGGATTTTTGTTTTGCAGGGAAGAATGATGAGTGTTATTCAAGTTGAAGAAAAGAAAGTAGAAGTGGGTAAAGTGCTTTGTGTTGGACGAAATTACGTTGAACATATTCATGAGCTTAATAATGCAATGCCTGAGCAAATGGTGGTATTTAATAAACCCGCAACTTCCGTATCAACAACTCTGCGTTCATTCCATCAAGAGCCCCTTCATTATGAGGCTGAAATCTGCTTTTTGATCAAGGATGGACGTTATTCAGCGGTTGGTTTGGGATTGGATCTGACCAAGCGTGGTTTGCAATCCTCGCTTAAAAATCAGGGATTGCCGTGGGAGCGTGCTAAGGCATTTGATGGCTCTGCTGTGTTTAGTCGGTTTGTCTCTTTGGATAACATTGATATCAACGATCTTAACCTTGAGCTCTTGATCAACTGTGTTCGTGTACAAAAAGGTCACGTTAACCAAATGCTCTATCCGCCGCTAACTATCCTGGATGAATTAACCAGTTACACAACACTTCAAGATGGCGATGTAGTGATGACTGGTACACCAAAGGGCGTTGGTGAGGTTCATGAAGGTGACATCTTCCTTGGTCGATTAAAGTGTGGCGATGTCACCTTGTTGGAGATTGAGTGGTTGGCGGATTAAAGCCAAATTCGTAGAACGAGAAATACCACCATACTGATAACCGTCGTTAAAAGAACATTTTTAGTAAAATACGCGATTAAAGCAGCCAGTACGGAAGCCAGTAAAAATGGGTTTTGCACATTGACGCTGAGCTCCCCATCGGGAATGAAAACGATAGGTGCCCAGATCGCAGTCAGTACTGCGGGGCTAGCGTAATTGAGTACTTTTTGAGTGCGCGTCCCTAATCGCAATGGTAGCTTGGGTTCTAAAAACAAGTAGCGGCTGGTGAAAACAAGTACCGTCATCAGTAAAATAGCCAACATGATCATTAGCGTTTCTCCTTTACTTGTTCCACAAAGTAACCAGTAAGCATGGCTAAAATGCTTGAAATCATCAAACTTCCCTCAATTTGATAATAGGTTAGGGCAACTGAGCTCACCAAAGCCACAATAACACTCGCGAGCACCGCTGCATTTTTAATGGTGGGTACTACTATCGCGATAAAAGTTGCGGCCACAGCAAATTCCAAACCCATTTCGTTCAGTTCAGGGATTAGACTTCCCGCAATAATGCCCGTCAATGTCGCGACATTCCAAAACAGGTAAAAACTCAGACCAGCCCCAAGTGCATACCAGCGATTAAATTGTTTATCGGAATGGTGGCCTACAATCGCAAACAGCTCGTCAGTAAGTAAGAAGCCGAGTGATAATCGCCATTTTAGAGGGAGCGGTGCAATTTTACTGCGCATCGATACACTGTAGAGGAAGTGTCGAGAGGTGATAAAAAACGTTGTCAGTAACATGGTCACTAGACCAGCTCCCGTTTTAATCATTCCCATCGCGACGAGCTGTGCAGAACCTGCGAACAAAATGGCGGATAGTGCTTGTCCTTCCAAAGGGTGAAGCCCAGTATCAATTGCGAATGAGCCTGCGAGTAAGCCCCAAGGGAGCACTGCGATACTCAAAGGCATCATCGCAAGTGTACCTTGCCAAAATAGCGTGGCTTTTGATTCTTTTTGTAACGGCAAAGTGTGGTCCATAGTTTCTTCTTATTTATTCCTAAATCAGATTACCAAGATAGCTCGGTAGTGGCATAACGCCTTGTACAATATTGCTGCTTTAGCTGTGACGGACGTATTGGCCGGGAGTGACGCCCATGGCTTTTTTAAAGTGTCGATGCAGATGGCTTTGATCATGGAAGCCGCATTCTTGTGCCACGTCTGAAATTTTTTGTCCCATTTTTAATAGCTTCTTCGCCATACGTAAACGTTGCTGAATTTGATAGGCATGAGGCGGAAAGCCAAATTGCTTTTGAAACTCTCTCAGCAGATGAAAAGGGCTTAATCCAGACAGTTTCGCGAGTTCTTCTAGTGAGACGTCTGTTTGTGGAAAGTCTTCCAAAAATTCTCTGACTAGCTGCACTTGTCGCTGAGCTCTGGTTGACTCTTTCAGTGGTGCCCGATGAGTGCTGTGTTTACTGGCTAGCTTGATCAACGTGCCGTAAACCAAAGTTTCTCTCAATAAACGGTTGTCTGATTTTTCTAGTGTTTCAAATACCAGTCGTAACTGACTAGCCAGCTCAGGATCGTAAACCACAGGTTGAGGGAAATAGGGCAGAGCTACATTTGGTGAGCCAAGCTCTTGTCCTAAAGTTTGAAACTGCTGAGGTACGGGGTACATTGCTTTGTATTCCCAGCCGCCTTCCGAGGCTGAATGCCCGTTGTGTACTTCATCTGCATTAACAAGGATGATGCTGTCCTGTGGCGCGATATGATTCCCGCCCGTCCTAAAAAATTGTTGTGCCCCTTTTTCGATGACACCAATAGTGTAACCTTCGTGGCTATGGCGTGAAAAATTCTGCTTCTCATACTTTGCATCGAGAAGCTCTAAACCTCCGAGCTCTTGAGCTATCTTGAAGGTAGCGATTTCCTTATTCTTTTCTTTCATCTTTATCCGGTCTGCTCAAGAAAATCATTTTAGAAGTGTAACGGATCCATCGTGCTTATTTTTGTACAAAATTGCTATTCGATTTTGATAAACAGGCGAATTGATTGCTATTTTTCATATGGGCAAACTATGATTTTTATTTTTTGAATTATCTTGGCTATTTTGGGCTGGATGATGTCATTTTGTTGGTATAACATTCGCCGCCTTGTTGTAGAAAAGCGGTTCCATCATGATTGATTTATCTGTACTTCCTGTTTATCTCACCGCAGTTGTCGCCTTATTGCTCTTACCAGGGCCTGATATGTTGCTGATAGCGAGCTCAAGTATGAGTTACGGTAAGAAGGTCGGTCTTTTTGCTAGCTTAGGCAATGCGACGTCTGGTGTTATTCTTACTTTGCTTGCTGCGATGGGCGTATCTACCCTGATTGCCATGAGCCCAATAGCCCTTAAAGTCCTTCATCTATTAGGTGGCGCTTACTTGTTAAAAATGGGTTGGGACTGCTTACGAGCTGAGGCATCTTCGGCTCCAGAGCTTGATGGTCAAAACAAAATGGCATCAACTTATTATCAGCGTGCTTTGATGAGTAATTTGCTTAACCCTAAAGCCTTGGTCTTTTTTGTGATGTTTTTGCCGCAGTTTGTCTCAAGCAATATCACTGCATCTTCCGGTGAGCAGATGCTAGCGCTAGGGTTATTGTTGAACGTTCTTGGCTTGTCATTCAATTTATTACTTGTTGGGTTAGCAGGCACATTGGGCAAAGGGCTGCTCGAGAACGAAAAATTCCGCACGTATCAACATAAACTAATGGGGTTAGTGTTTGTTATTCTGGCGTTGTGGATGCTGAGTAGTTTCGCCTTGTAAAGTTATCATATTCCATTAGAAAGCCAGCAATTGCTGGCTTTTTGTTTTAGGATATTGGTGTTTCCTAAGGAGAGGATATATGAAGCTTGAATTTTGTTTAAATCCAGATCAAACAGACCTTGATTTTGTTCCTGAAGGTATTCGATCTCATAACCGACTGCATTTACCTGAAGGGGAAGTGCATGCTGTAGGCTGTTTCGCAAAAGATGAGAATGGCAAGATCATGGGTGGCTTGACTGGCGAAATGTTTAAAAATACGGTGTTTGTTGAGTTTTTGTGGGTAGACGCTGAAAGTCGAACCTCTGGTCTCGGTAGTCAATTAATGTCGATGCTAGAACAAAAAGTAAAGCCTCATGGGGTTACCCATGTTTATTTGGATACCTACAGCTTTCAAGCTCTTGAGTTCTATATCAAATTAGGTTTTGAGAAAGTGGGGCAGTACTCAGGCTATCCTGCAGAGGGCATCCACAAGTACTTTCTACAAAAGGAAATTGTAGGCTAGGGAAAGCACGGGTTAGCTTGACTTGTTCTAGTTAAAATCAAAAAAAGAGGCGCGAATTTGCGCCTCTTGTTGTATAAAATATCTATGTTTCTCTTTGACTTACAAACTTTGCTGGTGCGCGTCGATAAGTTCGTTCATCTTCGCTTCTGCTGCTTGCTGTGCTTGTTCATAGCTCATATCCGCAGGGAAGAGGTTGATGACTTCGTAGTAACATTTTAGTTTTGGCTCAGTACCAGAAGGACGAACAATCACGCGTGATTGATCTTCTAGGTGATAAATCAATACGTCACTTGCTGGTAAGTCAATGGATTCTTCAGAGCCGTCGTCAAACATGCGAACCGATGTTTTAAGATCTTCGGTTACTGCAACTTTTTTACCAGCAATCTCTGTTGGTGGATTTGCTCGGAGTTTGTCGCCGATTGGTGGAGAGTTCGGGTCGAGAGCGATGCTGCGTTGCGCGTTGAAGTAGAAACCGTGCTCGCGGTACAGCTCTTCCAGTTTATCCCACAGTGTTTTGCCTTGCGCTTTAAGCTTGCCTGTTAGCTGTGAAAACGCGACGATTGCAGATAAACCATCTTTATCCCACACCTTGTTACCCACGGTATAACCGAGCGCTTCCTCATAAGCAAACAAGAATGGGTTGACTTCTGTCTCTTGTTCCATGGCAACATTAGTAAGCCATTTAAAGCCAGTTAATGTTTGATAGTATTGTGCGCCATGCGCCTTAGCGATGCTGCTCAGCATTCTTGAGGATACGATGGTGTTGCCAACCAAAGCGTTAGGTTGCTGTTCCAGCAAGTAATCGCCAAATAGTGAGCCCACTTGGTCGCCGGTTAACATCTGATACTCGCCATCTGGGCGTCTAACTGCCACGGCAAAACGGTCTGCATCTGGATCGTTAGCGCAAGCGATATCTGCATCTACGGACTTACCTAATGCCATCACCATATCCATTGCACCGGCTTCTTCAGGGTTTGGGAAGTTGACGGTTGGGAAGCTTCCGTCAGGTTCGCGCTGTTCCTTAACACTTGCCACTTTTTGGAAGCCTGCGTCGACAAGTAGCGTTTCCGCCATATTCGCGCCAACGCCATGCATTGCGGTGTAAGCAATAGATATATCGGTATTGTTGTCAGGAGTAAGCAGCGCGTTTTCATTCATTGTCTTACGGTAAGTTTGGTAGTAGTCGTCTTCCAACCAAACTAACAAACCGTGCTGTTTTGCATCATCGAGAGACATTAAAGGTAATGGCTTCGTTGTTGCGTCATCAATTTTCGCTGCGATTCCAGAGTCGTGTGGAGGAATAATCTGTGCGCCATTTTCCCAATATACTTTGAAGCCATTGTATTCTGGTGGATTGTGGCTGGCAGTAACAACAACAGCGGCCGCAGCATTCAATGTACGGACACCAAACGCAACAATTGGGGTTGCTGCAACGTCATACGTTAGGTAAACCTTGATACCAAGGGCCGTCAGTACGGATGCGGTATCATGCGCGAATTGTTTTGAATCGGGACGACCGTCGTAGCCAATAACGACACCACGACTCGCGGCATCTTTGACTTGCTCAAGCAAATAGTTTCCTAAACCAGTGGCGGTCTCTTGAATCACCAAGCGGTTCATTCGGTTTGGACCTGCGCCCACTTTGCCACGTAAGCCTGCAGTACCAAAGGCAAGGCGTGAGCCAAAGCGATCAGTAAGTTCTTGTTCATTGTTCGTATCGACGAGGTGTTGTAGCTCTTCACGAGTCTTAGGATCAGGGTCTCGTTCTAGCCATTGCGTAATTAGTGCTGTCATATCAGTCATTCCTTAGTAGGGGGAGCCTACTTTCTTGGACACTTCGTTTGGTAAGTATCTCAATGTTTTCTTTTAAATCAATGTAAATGGTTCTCAATTACATTTCAAAGAGGGCAATCGATAAACCGAATTAATTTTTCTTATCCGAACAAAATTTAATCATATTTAATTTCTTGAAGAACCTTGGAACTATAACTAGCCTTTTAACATAAATATAACAAACCGTGTCGAAATCGTAGTTTTTGTGATTTTTCGTAAAGTTGTTCGATATTTGCATCGGGACGCAAGGAAGCTCGCGTAGGCGTAGCGTCTGAGCAGAGGAGAGATCTTTTGAAAAGATTAACGACTACTCTAGCCTTATCACTGAATGTGATTTTAATCACATTTTCCTCTTTTGGTTGGTCAAAGGAAAATGACTACAACATGACAAAAGGGGTCACAGAGATAAGTGGGCAAGTGTATGAATTACATATGCTGATTTTCTATATCTGCTGTGTAATTGCTTTGATTGTTTTTGGTGTGATGTTCTATTCCATCTTCCGTCATCGCAAGTCAAAAGGAGCAGTTGCAGCACATTTCCATGAAAGCACAAAAGTGGAAATTATTTGGACGGTCATACCCATCATCATTCTTGTCGCTATGGCGATTCCCGCAACAAAAACTCTAGTAGCAATGGAAGACACAAGCCAATCGGATATCACGGTCAAGATCACAGGCTCGCAATGGAAATGGCATTACAGCTATTTTGGTGAAGATGTTGAGTTCTTCAGTTTGCTTGCCACCAGCCAAAAACAAATTGATGGAATCGAAGCTAAAGGCGCGCATTACTTACTGGAAGTAGACAACCCTTTGGTGTTGCCTGTGAATCGCAAAGTGCGTTTTTTGATGACTTCTGATGATGTCATTCACTCTTGGTGGGTACCAGACTTTGCCGTCAAGAAAGACACCATTCCAGGTTTTATCAATGAAGCATGGACAAGAATTGATGAGCCAGGCGTATATCGCGGTCAGTGTGCGGAGCTATGTGGTCGTGCACACGGATTTATGCCAGTGGTGGTGCATGCAATGGAAGAAGAAAAGTTCGATGAATGGCTAGCGAGTAAGAAGGAAGAACTCGCGCTTCAAAAAGCGGCGGCACAAGAAGCGCTCTCTCAAGACTTATCTATGGACGAATTGATGTCGCAAGGCGAATCGATATACACGGCGCGTTGCGCTGTGTGTCATCAGGCAAATGGTGAGGGGATTCCGGGTGCATTTCCCGCGATTAAAGGCAGTCCTATTGCAACCGGAGATGTTACAGAGCACATAGATATTATTGTCAACGGTCGCCCGGGCACCGCAATGCAGGCTTTTTCTAATCAGTTAAGTGACAAAGAAATTGGCGCGGTTATCACATATCAACGAAATGCATGGGGCAACGATACTGGCGATACAGTGCAAGCATCCGATGTGAATGCCTTTAAGGCACAAGGCAGTGCTAAGGAGGAAATATGAGTAAGCCAATAGATAAGGCAGTGAAGTCTGCGCCAGCAGAAGCCAGTGCGAACAGTACCATTGCGATCGATGATGGTCACGAGCATCATGCACCCCAGGGCATCACTCGTTGGTTGTATTCTACAAGCCATAAAGACATAGGCACCCTCTACCTTTGGTTTAGCTTTGCGATGTTTCTAACAGGTGGTGCGATGGCAATGATCATTCGTGCCGAACTGTTCCAGCCAGGGCTACAGCTAGTCGATCCGCAGTTTTTTAATCAAATGACCACGGTACACGGTTTAGTGATGGTATTTGGTGCGGTGATGCCAGCATTTACGGGTCTTGCTAACTGGATGATCCCGATGATGATCGGCGCTCCTGATATGGCGCTGCCGCGCATGAACAACTTGAGCTTTTGGATCTTACCTTTTGCATTTCTTATTTTGTTGAGCTCGTTGTTTTTACCTGGCGGCGGTCCTGATTTTGGTTGGACGTTTTATGCTCCGCTGTCCACGACTTATGGACCAGATAGCACTGCGCTGTTTGTATTCTCTGTGCATATCATGGGTATCAGCTCCATTATGGGCGCGATCAACGTTATCGTGACGATCGTAAATATGCGAGCTCCGGGAATGACTTGGTTCAAGTTACCAATGTTTGTTTGGACTTGGTTAATTACCGCTTTCTTGTTGATCGCGGTTATGCCGGTACTAGCGGGTGCAGTGACCATGGTTCTTACTGACAAATATTTCGGGACTAGCTTCTTTGACGCAGCTGGTGGTGGTGACCCGGTAATGTTCCAACACATCTTTTGGTTCTTTGGTCACCCAGAAGTGTACATCATGATTTTACCGTCGTTTGGAATCATTTCCGCCATTCTGCCTGCTTTCAGTGGTAAGAAGCTGTTTGGTTATCATTCGATGGTTTACGCGACGTGCAGCATTGCATTGTTATCTTTCCTTGTGTGGGCGCACCACATGTTTACCACGGGGATGCCAGTTTTTGCTGAGCTCTTCTTCATGTATTGCACTATGCTGATTGCGGTACCAACGGGGGTTAAAGTCTTTAACTGGGTTGCCACCATGTGGCGTGGAGCTCTGACATTTGAAACGCCAATGTTGTTTGCCATTGCCTTTATTGTGCTTTTTACTATTGGCGGCTTCTCGGGACTGATGTTGGCGATTGTGCCGGCGGATTTCCAATATCATGACACTTACTTCGTGGTTGCCCATTTTCATTATGTGTTGGTATCTGGTGCGGTATTCTCGATCATGGCAGCGGCATACTACTGGCTACCTAAGTGGACGGGCAATATGTACGACCACAAGCTGAGTTTATGGCATTTCTGGTGCTCAATTATTTCCGTCAATGTCCTGTTTTTCCCAATGCACTTCCTAGGCTTAGCAGGCATGCCAAGGCGCATACCGGATTACGCCATTCAGTTTGCTGATGTTAATCAAATAGTATCAATTGGTGGGTTTGCATTTGGGTTGTCACAACTGATCTTCTTATGGTTGGTGATCAAGTGTATTCGTGGCGGGGAGAAGGCTTCTGCAAAACCGTGGGAACGTGCGGAAGGCTTAGAGTGGACAGTGCCAAGCCCTGCGCCACATCATACGTTTACTACACCGCCTAAGATTGACTAGCAAGTGGGGTGAGTGACATGAAACCGAATCCATCAAACAAGAAGCTCACAGTGAAGTTACTTTTGGCGACCCTGTTAATGTTTGGCTTCGGCTATGCACTGGTCCCACTTTATGACGTGATGTGCGACGCACTGGGAATCAATGGAAAGACAAGTGAAGTGGCCGCCATTCAACCGACAGGTATGCAACCGGACATGAGCCGAACTATTCGCGTGGAGTTTATGGCGCATGTCAGCCCAGATATGCCTTGGGAGTTTAGACCCAAAGTGATTTCGATGGATGTTCACCCAGGTGAAGTCGTGCAAACCGAATACCTTGCATTTAATGAAAGCGGGCAGAAGTTGGTGGGGCAAGCCGTTCCTTCTGTTTCTCCCGGGACTGGAGCTGCTTACTTCAATAAGATTGAGTGTTTTTGTTTTAACCAGCAGCCTCTGGATGGTAAACAGCAAGCTCAAATGCCGTTGATTTTTTATATCGAACCGGACTTGCCGGAGTCTATACACACGTTAACGCTGTCTTACACACTCTATAAACTTCCCCCTCCTACAGGCTCTTAGCCACTCAGGGAGAGAGATACAGACCAAGGTTGGTCAGTAAGGAGAGAAATTATGAGTAACAAGCCAGGAACATATTATGTTCCCGCTCAAAGTAGCTGGCCGATCATCGGTGCATTTGCTCTGTTTTTGGTTGCTGTTGGCGCAGGCATGACCGTCCAGGGGACACAAAGTGGCGGTGCAGTGGGAACCATTGGTGGCATTGTGCTAGCGGTGGGCTTCTTGTTCTTGCTTTACATGTTGGCTGGTTGGTTTAGTAATGTGATTACTGAATCACTGAGTGGAAAATACAGCTCGCAAATTACTCGTTCTTTTCGCCAAGGAATGAGCTGGTTTATCTTTTCTGAAGTGATGTTTTTTGGTGCCTTTTTTGGTGCCTTGTTTTACGCCAGAATGATTTCTGTGCCTTGGTTAGGTGGGGCAGATAATAACTTCATGACCAACGAAGTCCTGTGGCCAACCTTCGAAGCGATGTGGCCACTCACACTGACACCGGGGGGAGAAACAACACAAGCTATGCCGTGGCAGGGCATACCCCTTACCAATACTATCTTGCTGCTATTGTCGTCTATTACGCTACATATGGCGCATATAAGCCTTGAACAAGACAAAAGAACGGCACTGATTGTTTGGTTAGAGATAACCATCGTACTTGCTGGCTTTTTCCTATATTACCAAGCGGTTGAGTATGTTCATGCTTATCAAGACATAGGGCTCACGTTGCAGTCCGGTATTTACGGTAACACGTTCTTCATGTTGACGGGGTTCCACGGTTTACACGTTTGTCTTGGGACTATCTTCTTGATCGTGCTGCTGTTCAGAATCGCTAAAGATCACTTTTCGCCAAAGAACCATTTTGCCTTTCAAGCGGGCAGCTGGTATTGGCATTTCGTGGATGTGGTTTGGTTATGTCTGTTTGTGTTTGTTTACGTACTTTAGGCGCAGTGTGAACTCTTGGTTCGACTAATAAGGGCGAGGGTTTGGTGCTAGCCAACCCGAGCTGAGCGCAATAAGCAAAAGGACGACCACCAAAGCGGAGAACATGACTCGACGGCCTAAGTAATGACTCATGGGTTTGTCTCTTTTTTCAGGATTATCTGGGTCTTCACGAACCATTTCGATAAGCGCTTTTGCGAGGTTGAAGATAATGAAAAGCAGCAAAAGGACAAGCGTCAGTTTGAATAGAAATACGGTGGACATGGCACCTCCGGTTTCATCATTGTTGTTATCAAGACAATTATGGCTATCGAAACGGTTTTGGGTTGCAGTTGGTTTAACTGTGGTTGTGTTTTCTCTTTTGGTCAAACTGGGTTTTTGGCAGTTTGAGAGAGGGCAAGAAAAACAAGCATTGGAACAAGCCATTCTCGCGCGTGCGGATAGTGCGTACCAAGCACTAAGCGTCGTTCTTGAAGACAACGACTGGCGAGAGGAAAGTATCCTCGGGAAAAAAGTGGAAGTTAATGTTGTTCCTCAGGCGTTTCCCGTAATTTTGTTAGACAACCAAACGCATCAAGGCAGTGTGGGATATTTAGCATTTCAGATTGTATTGACGAGCGATGAGCCTAGTACCTATGCGTTATTGGAGCTTGGTTTTGTCGAGGGAAGAGCAGATCGCTCAATGTTACCAACGGTCACCAAACTCGATAATTCGATTTTCATCACAGGACGCCTGTACCGAAAATCTACTAATCCACTGAGCTCAGAGTTAATGCCGGAAGTTGGCGATGTTATTCGCGTGCAAAACCTAAACATCGCGCAATTGAATCAGCTACTGAATATTGAACTTATGCCCGCAGTCTTGCAGCCAGACAATTTAACTCGTTGGCCCTATGACTTTCCTTGGAATCCATTACCACTCAATAGTGCCAAACATTTTGGCTATTCGATTCAATGGTTTTCGATGGCAGGTGTTTTCTTAATACTGACTTTAATTGTTTTTGTTCGTTGGCAAAAAAAGTTGCGTCACATGGAGGTGAAGCATGACATCTAAAGTAACCAAAGGACGACTAATGTTGATTGCGCTGGTTTGTACGTTCGCGCTTCCCGCTGTCATTGCAAAAGTCATTCTCACACAAGGGTGGTATCAAAGCGGAGTGACCAATAGAGGCGAGTTAGTCGAACCATACACGACGTTAGAGCAGCTTGGTCAAGAGTCACCTCTCAAAGACCATGGTTGGCAACTCGCTTATGTATTGCCTAACGAATGCACTGAACAGTGTAAACAGCAGCTTTACCTGCTTCAGCAAAGTCATGTTGCTTTAGGTAAGTATCAAGAGCGAGTAGTGCCAGTCGTTTGGCAGACTGAGCATTCAGATCCCATGGAAGTATCGATGTTAGCGATGCAAATGAATGAATTGGTTACCGCAAAAGTGAAACCTGGGCAAATGTTGATCGTTGATCCTCTTGGGCAACTGGTGATGTCTTACTCGCCGAAACCAAATGAGGACTTAGTCCTATTGAATAAAGGTATGTTGGCGGACTTACGCAAGCTCTTAAAACTGTCACGAGTCGGTTAGAGGAAGTGCATATGAAATTAATTCAGTTGGTTAGATTCAGTTTGCTGCTAACTCTCGTGGTGATCATGTTAGGGGCATATACTCGCCTTTCAGATGCAGGGTTAGGTTGCCCGGATTGGCCTGGTTGTTATGGGCACTTTTCTGTGCCGCATCAAGAAGAAGACGTCATACGTGCTAACCTGAACTTCCCCGAGCGGGCAGTAGAGCATGAGAAAGCATGGCTTGAGATGATTCATCGCTATTTTGCAGGAACGTTAGGTTTAGTCATTTTTGCGATGGCAGCGATATCAATAAGGTCTGAGCGTGTAAATTCAACCATTCCGATGTTGCTCAGCGTATTGGTGATTGGGCAGGCACTTTTGGGAATGTGGACAGTTACTCTTAAATTAATGCCCGTCATCGTGATGCTTCACTTGCTCGGTGGTTTTGTTTTATTGGCGTTACAGGCGATTTTTTACGGCCAATTAAAAGCGCAAAACAATCTCTATTTCTCTCCATCTTCTAGCTCTCTGAGAGGCTTTTCATTGTTGGTTTTTCTGGTTGTTTTGGTGCAAGTGCTCCTTGGAGGATGGACTTCGTCAAATTATGCTGCGCTGATGTGTACCACACTGCCGATTTGTGAGGGAGACTGGATGAGCCATCTCTCATGGAAAGAAGCGTTTTCTTTCTGGCAAACTGGATTCGAGAATTATGAATTTGGTGTCTTGGAGTATCCGGCAAGAATGACTATACACGTCACTCATCGTATAGGCGCTATTGTTACCGCCACCGTGGTATTGGCTTATAGTATTGGGCTTATGAGGCAAGATTCTCATCATTCACAGAGAATCGGAGGGTGGTTGTTATTCACTCTGGTGTGCCAAATTATGCTGGGTGTAAGCAACGTAGTATTTCAACTTCCTATCTATGTCGCGGTGGCGCACAACCTCGGTGCCGCTGTTATGTTGAGTCTCGTTTGTGTTAGCCAGTTTTACTTGTGGCAGGGTAAAACGGCTTGGAATTACACCGCGAAAGGAGTTCGCTATGAGTAAAGAAATCGCGCTGTCGTTAAATGGGCGAAAGCGACTAAGTTCCGTTTATTTGAAGTTAACGAAACCTAAAGTGGTGGCGTTAATGTTGGTGACGGCAGTAGTAGGGATGAGCTTAGCCCCAGTTGATGATTTCCTCTGGTTGCAGGCGGTAGTTGGCCTAACGGGGATTGGTCTGATGGCCGGGTCTGCGGCAGCGTTTAATCATCTAATTGACCGCCGAATTGATGCGAGAATGGCACGCACACACAAACGACCATTGCCATCGGGTGAGACTAAGCCATCATCGGTGATAGCCTTCGCTACAGTTTTAGGTGTCTTAGGGTTTGTACTTCTCTATGCGATAGTCAACCCGCTGACGGCATGGTTGACTTTGATGAGTTTGCTCGGCTATGCGATGGTATACACAATGTACCTCAAACGTGCTACGCCCCAAAATATCGTCATTGCAGGGATTGCCGGTGCGATGCCGCCTCTTCTCGGTTGGACTGCTGTAACAGGGCAATTACATGCGAATGCTTGGCTGCTCGTGATGATCATTTTTATCTGGACGCCACCACATTTTTGGGCTCTGGCTATTCATCGTGTCGAGGATTACCGCAAGGTAGATATTCCCATGCTGCCAGTGACACACGGCATTGAGTACACCAAAACTTCTATTCTGTTGTATACGGTGCTATTGACTTTGGTTTGTGTCCTACCGGTTTTGGTTGGTATGGTCGGCGTGGTGTATCTTTTTGCCTCGCTACTACTCAATGCTGGCTTTATGTACCATGCATGGAAGCTAAAATATGCACCAGAGCCAAATACCGCGATGGAGACGTTTAAATTCTCTATCTATCATCTTTTGGCGTTGTTCATTGCATTGCTTTCGGATCACTATATTGGTTTTTAACCTCTCTTAAAACAGAAAACGCCGCGTGGTTCGCGGCGTTTTTGGTTTTGATACTTTGGCTTTAAGACAAAGCTTTCTAGATTTATTGAATTTCTAGCAGTTCAACATCAAAGATCAAAACACTTGCTGGTGGAATTGGGCCTGAGCCACTCTTACCATAGCCAAGCGTGCTTGGTACGAAAAGGCGGATTTTCTCACCCTCTACCATGTATTGTAGGCCTTCTTGCCAGCCTTTAATGACTTGGTTAAGACCAAATGAAATAGGCTCACCACGATTAACAGAGCTATCGAATATCGTGCCATCAATCAAGGTGCCGTGGTAGTGTACTTTTACTTTACTTGTTGCAGTTGGGTGAACCTCACCTTCGCCTTTTTCAAGAACCATGTATTGAAGGCCACTTTCTGTTGTGATAACGCCTTCTTTTTTCGCATTTTCTAGTAAGAATGCTTGGCCTTTGGCAAAGTTTTCATCTGCTACTTTATGGTTTGTCCAAGTACGGTAAATGAAAAAGCCCGCCAAAATAAAAATAATAAGAGGAAACAAAAATTTAGACACGTGATCTCCTTGTCTATTTAGGTTGTTTTAGCAAAAAGTTGATGGTTTCTGCCATGGCTTCAACGCTGTCATGACCACCAGTAATCACTTGATATTTTCCGTTTACGATAAAGGCTGGAACGGAGTTAATTTGGCCGCGAGTCGTGATCGCTTCTGCCTTAGTGATGTACTCAAACAGCGTTTTTTGCTGTGCTTCATCTAAATGGTAAGGGCTGATAAGGTTGCGAGACTCAAAGGCTTTCTCTACGGCGATTTGGCGTTCCTCAGCCGTTGCATCGGCACCCATTTGCACAGCAGTAAAAAGATCCGCCATAAACGCTTTATCTGGTGTTGATTCAAGCTGCATTACGGCAGTATAGAAGATGATGGCGCTCACTTGTGCACTTTCATTGAACGTTACATGCATTTTTTCAACGCTTTGATCAGTCAATGATTCAATTTGAGGGACAAACTCTTCCATTGAGCGGCAGTGGCCACAAGTTAAAGAGAATGCTTCAGTCAGGGGAGCTAAATCATATTCTTCAAGGGATACTGGCAAAACTTCGTATTGTTTGCCTTGCTGAGGCTGACTCTTGCCGCTATCGCATGCCGACAAAGCCATTACGGCAACAACAGCAGCAAAGCCTTTCGATATGGTTTTTAACATAGTAGTGCTCTAAATGAGAAATTTGCGTTAGTTTATCGGTTAACGATAGTGACTAAAACCATTAAATAACAATAAAGTGAGACCATTGGTAACAGACTTTGCCTGACGTATGGACTGTAAGGGTAGGGTATTTTAGTGTTGCGTTTTATTTGAGAGATGATTTTGCATTGACTCCAGTGGCATGAACGCTGCATAGACAAACCAGTCGGTGGACAAAAGCGCTAAAGATTCGGCGTGTTTTGTCGACACAATGAACAAGAGTTTTTCTACGTTGGTAATGGTATGAAGCATTGGTTTTTAATTGTTTGTGGCATTCTGGCCGGGTGCAGCAGCCTCGATCAAGATATGGTCCCTGGTGGGAACATTTTAGATACAGCTCCTAAATCAAACACTGAGCTGAGACACCCAGAGTGGGGATACCCGAGCGCATCCAATGTGGCTTCTTCCCCTCGTTCATATCAAACGGCGAGGGCGTCAGTAAAAAAGTCGCAAAACGTGACCTCTCTGGAAATGTTCCTGAGCAGGCATAACATTCCTCACGAGACGCTCAGTGGTGGTCACCTGATGATACGTTTGAAAGAGCAAGTGCATTTTCAAACGGGTTCTGCACGGTTATCTGCTCAATCTCAAGACTGGATTCGAAACATTGGTCACTATCTGGCTGGAAGAACTGATGTTGATGTCGTGATTGATGGTCATGCGGATAGCACGGGAGCTGAAAGCTTCAATGACACGCTATCTGAAAAGCGAGCTCGTGAAGTAGAAAAACAACTATTGGCGACGAGTATTCCACGTCAACGAGTGTTTTCTAGAGGCTTCGGAGAGTATGTACCGAAGTGCAGCAATGCGACAGCGAGTGGTAAAGCTTGCAATCGGCGCGTAGAGCTAACATTGATCGTGGATGAATAACGCAGACGTTAGGCGGTAATCTTCGTTGTGTTGTTCTCGCATACCCGTTATTTGCTTAGTGGAGTTTAAGTTCGGAGTTGAGCAAGAAGACTGAATAAGGAAAGCTCGCACGGCAACATTTAGCTAGAAAAAATAGAAAAGAGGCACCGTTAGGTGCCTCTTTTACATCCGCCAATGTTCATAGGGGGAACTTAGGCAAATTCTTTTTCAACGTAAGCGACGATGTCAGATGACTCGTATAACCACTGTGTCTCGCCATCTTTTTCGATACGAAGACAAGGGACTTTAACTCGCCCACCACCTTGCTCTAGTTCAGTTCGATGAGTCGGGTTATTTTTTGCATCACGTAGTTCAATGTTCACCGATTGACGCTTCATTGCACGGCGGACCTTTACGCAAAAAGGGCAGGCTTCAAATTGGTAAAGTGCGTATTGTTTCGCTTTTTCATCAATACGTTGCTGTTCTTCTGCGGTGCGCTTAATACCACGAGGTGAGAACACCGCGTTCAGCAATAAGATAACCTTGCCTAAAATCCAACGGATAAACTTCATAATGATCCCTTGATGTTCATTGGGTAATTGTCCTTTAAGAATGCAATCATGATGCTTGTTGCACTGAACGTGAAGTCTATCAGTTGTTTGAAATGGATAAAACCATGTATTTTATGCGGAAAATAGACGTTTAAACCAACCCCAAAAGCCACTTGCTGAAGCCGGACGGGCTTCTTTACCTTGATAAAAACTTTGCATGAGTTCGGTTCTGAATGCATCAACGTCCATGCGTTTTATGACAAGCTCATGCTGCAATGTATTTTGAGTCTGCTCGGCATGATCGTGCGCCAAGCTGAAATCCATATTTAAATAGCCTTGCGTGTATAACCAAAGGTGGGTGACTAAGATTAGGTCTTCAGCAGATTGGTTAGTAAACTTATCCGCGTGCTCATTACCCAAGGAGTCAGTCAGAACTTGCTGCATACGCTGGGTAGAGTGAGCATGTTGCTCGTAGTTAGCACTTGCTTCAATATGTGATTTGGTCAAAAGGCCAAGCAGGTGAAGAGTAGGTGCTGTTGTGGGTTTGTTCTCACAAACTTTTGTAAATAGTTGTGACTGTTCTTTTAACCAACGTCGCTTTGCTGCTTTATGTTCTTTAACAAAGGGGATTTCTTCAAATCCCATCTCTTGACTCAGTTCACTAAGAGACGTCATGGTTTTTTAGTTCCTTCACCGTTACTTCGATATGTTGATCATTGATATCAACAAAAATTGAGCTGCCAGTAATCATAACAGAAAGGCTAGTACCTCGGTCAAGATGCTGACAAATCAAGTCGATAGCGTCATAGTCAAAGCTCTCTACGTTGACGGGAAGCATTGAGAACTTTCCTGACATTTTGTCCCACCAGACAGCCGCTTTGGTGTTATAAGTGTAAACTTTTACATGCTTTGCTAGACGAGAAGCTTTCTTAATTCTGTCTGGTTCTGGTTCGCCAATTTCAATCCAGTGAGTAATGCTTTGATCATCGCCAACATGCCATAAATCAGGCTCTTCAATCGTAGAGAGTCCTTTTGTAAACTCCAGATTGCTTTGAGCATTTAAACAGTAAGCTAGAATGCGAGCCAACATTCTTTGCGGCTTTTCAGAAGGGTGAAGGGCGATAGTTAGATTTTTAGAATCGTAATAGTCATTATTCATATCGGAAATGGCGATACGAAATTTGTAAATGGTTGGTTTAAGAGCCATAGATTTATATCGTTTTGTTGGCAAAATAAGTTTTAGGCAAAAAAATAGCCAGCTTTAAAAGCTGGCTATCGTATCAAATTCTTTAAGAATTAAAGTACTTTGATTTGCTCTGCTTGAGGGCCTTTTTGACCTTGAGAGATAACAAATTCTACTTTCTGGCCTTCAACTAGAGTACGGAAGCCGTCACCAGTGATTGCAGAGAAGTGAGCAAATACGTCAGGGCCGTTTTCTTGTTGAATGAAACCGAAGCCTTTAGTTTCGTTGAACCACTTAACTGTGCCAGTAGCTGTGTTAGACATGTCTATTTCCTAAATATCTAAATAATGTAATCTTTCGCCTCAACGGCGCTTATAGCGTGGAAAAATAAATTGCTATTGCGTACCACAGGACGACGGGTTACAAGTAATCCAACGAAATGTGAAAACAAAGAACTTTCTTTCTAGCCGTGTTTGAGTCTAGGTTAATTCCACGAAGAGTCAACATATATTAGTGCTTTATGGACAAATATTTGTATTTAGTCACTATTTAACCAGCATGTTTTTGATTAAATTTCAAATAAATGACGGTGATGTGAAGTTTTTTAGCATAAAATTCAACTAAATCTATAAATTTGACTTATTTATATAATTATTGTCCAATCTGGTTCGACCATTAAGGAGGATTTATGGCAAAGCGTAAAATCAGTCCTCAACCGAGTGGCTCACAACATGAGACCGACTTCGGCAGAGGTGAAATCAAAGACAACGCGTTAAAAGCGGTTGTTACCAGTCAGCTGTTCCAAACACGAGTCGTTAAAGCGAAAAAAGGTAAAGGTAGCTTCAGCCGTAAAATGAAGCATAGAGGCAAAGAGCTCTATTCAAAGTTCTCCCCAAGGTGGATTTTGAATAGGGCTTTTTTATTGGTACTAGGTGTTTGCAAAACTGATGATATTCAATTTTTTAGTACCAGATAAGTTTTCCTAATTTATCATGTACTG